>NZ_JAIKTT010000029.1:0-548 GCF_023736175.1 Leclercia sp. LTM14 | reverse complement strand
CCGACCGCCGACGCCGACGCGATGCGGATTCCGACGCCGATGCCGATTCTGATGCCGATGCCGATGCCGATGCCGACGCTGACGCAGATGCAGATGCAGATGCAGATGCAGATGCAGATGCCGACGCGGATGCGGACTCCGATTCTGATGCAGACGCTGACGCTGATGCCGACGCCGACGCAGATGCGGATGCGGATTCTGACGCAGATGCCGATGCCGATGCGGACGCAGACGCCGACGCGGATGCGGATTCTGACGCCGACGCTGATGCGGATGCAGACGCGGATGCTGATGCCGATGCGGATGCAGACGCTGATGCGGACGCGGATGCAGACGCTGATGCCGATGCAGATGCGGACGCTGATGCCGATGCTGACGCCGATTCCGATGCCGATGCAGATTCTGATGCCGATGCCGATGCCGATGCGGATGCGGATGCAGATGCAGATGCTGATGCTGATGCGGACGCCGATGCTGATGCGGACGCCGACGCGGATGCTGATGCGGATGCGGATGCAGATGCCGACGCGGATGCGGACTCCGATTCT
>NZ_JAIKTT010000028.1:0-558 GCF_023736175.1 Leclercia sp. LTM14 | reverse complement strand
AGTCGTAACAAGGTAACCGTAGGGGAACCTGCGGTTGGATCACCTCCTTACCTTAAAGAACCTGCCTTTGTAGTGCTCACACAGATTGTCTGATGAAAATTAGCAGTAAAAAATCTCTGCAGGCTTGTAGCTCAGGTGGTTAGAGCGCACCCCTGATAAGGGTGAGGTCGGTGGTTCAAGTCCACTCAGGCCTACCAAACTCCTTTTAAAGGATGAGCGGTACAGAGATTAGCATTTTGCGATGGGGTTATAGCTCAGCTGGGAGAGCGCCTGCCTTGCACGCAGGAGGTCTGCGGTTCGATCCCGCATAGCTCCACCATCCTTTACTGCGACAACATGAAAACTTCAGAGTGTACCTGCGAAGGTGCGCTGCGAAGTTTTGCTCTTTAAAAATCTGGATCAAGCTGAAAATTGAAACGACACACTGTGTCTGTTCTCCGTAATAAGAACAGATGGTAAGTGTGTTCGAGTCTCTCAAATTTTCACAACGCGAAGTGAAACAGCTTCGGGTTGTGAGGTTAAGCGACTAAGCGTACACGGTGGATGCCCTGGCAGTCA
>NZ_JAIKTT010000027.1:0-599 GCF_023736175.1 Leclercia sp. LTM14 | reverse complement strand
GTGTGTTCGAGTCTCTCAAATTTTCACAACGCGAAGTGAAACAGCTTCGGGTTGTGAGGTTAAGCGACTAAGCGTACACGGTGGATGCCCTGGCAGTCAGAGGCGATGAAGGACGTGCTAATCTGCGAAAAGCGCCGGCGAGGTGATATGAACCTTTGACCCGGCGATGTCCGAATGGGGAAACCCAGTGTGTTCCGACACACTATCGTTAACTGAATACATAGGTTAACGAGGCGAACCGGGGGAACTGAAACATCTAAGTACCCCGAGGAAAAGAAATCAACCGAGATTCCCCCAGTAGCGGCGAGCGAACGGGGAGCAGCCCGGAGTCTGAATCAGCTTGTGTGTTAGTGGAACGGTCTGGAAAGTCCGACGGTACAGGGTGATAGTCCCGTACATGAAAGCACACATGCTGTGAACTCGAAGAGTAGGGCGGGACACGTGGTATCCTGTCTGAATATGGGGGGACCATCCTCCAAGGCTAAATACTCCTGACTGACCGATAGTGAACCAGTACCGTGAGGGAAAGGCGAAAAGAACCCCGGCGAGGGGAGTGAAAAAGAACCTGAAACCGTGTACGTACAAGCAGTGGGAGCACC
>NZ_JAIKTT010000026.1:0-605 GCF_023736175.1 Leclercia sp. LTM14 | reverse complement strand
CCGGGTTGCGGACAGTGTCTGGTGGGTAGTTTGACTGGGGCGGTCTCCTCCTAAAGAGTAACGGAGGAGCACGAAGGTTAGCTAATCCTGGTCGGACATCAGGAGGTTAGTGCAATGGCATAAGCTAGCTTGACTGCGAGAGTGACGGCTCGAGCAGGTGCGAAAGCAGGTCATAGTGATCCGGTGGTTCTGTATGGAAGGGCCATCGCTCAACGGATAAAAGGTACTCCGGGGATAACAGGCTGATACCGCCCAAGAGTTCATATCGACGGCGGTGTTTGGCACCTCGATGTCGGCTCATCACATCCTGGGGCTGAAGTAGGTCCCAAGGGTATGGCTGTTCGCCATTTAAAGTGGTACGCGAGCTGGGTTTAGAACGTCGTGAGACAGTTCGGTCCCTATCTGCCGTGGGCGCTGGAGAATTGAGGGGGGCTGCTCCTAGTACGAGAGGACCGGAGTGGACGCATCACTGGTGTTCGGGTTGTCATGCCAATGGCACTGCCCGGTAGCTAAATGCGGAAGAGATAAGTGCTGAAAGCATCTAAGCACGAAACTTGCCCCGAGATGAGTTCTCCCTGACCCTTCAAGGGTCCTGAAGGAACGTT
>NZ_JAIKTT010000024.1:0-1022 GCF_023736175.1 Leclercia sp. LTM14 | reverse complement strand
TCCATCGCGATTGGGTGGATCAGGGTAACAACCATTTTGATGTTGTCGCCTGGCATTACCATCTCAACGCCTTCTGGCAGTTCGATGGTACCGGTCACGTCAGTAGTACGGAAGTAGAACTGTGGACGGTAGCCTTTGAAGAACGGAGTATGACGGCCGCCTTCGTCTTTGGACAGAATGTACACTTCAGATTCGAACTTGGTGTGTGGCTTGATTGAGCCTGGCTTAGCCAGAACCTGACCACGTTCGATTTCTTCACGTTTGATACCACGCAGCAGAACACCAACGTTCTCACCGGCACGGCCTTCGTCCAGCAGTTTGCGGAACATTTCAACGCCGGTACAGGTAGACTTCGCAGTCTCTTTGATACCAACGATTTCAACTTCTTCACCAACTTTGATGATACCGCGCTCTACACGACCGGTAACAACGGTACCACGACCGGAGATGGAGAATACGTCTTCGATTGGCAGCAGGAATGGCTTGTCAATCGCACGCTCTGGTTCCGGGATGTAAGAATCCAGGTAGCCAGCCAGTTCGATGATTTTCTCTTCCCACTCAGCTTCGCCTTCCAGCGCTTTCAGAGCAGAACCACGAACGATTGGAGTGTCGTCGCCCGGGAAGTCGTACTGGGACAGAAGTTCACGAACTTCCATTTCTACCAGTTCCAGCAGCTCTTCGTCATCAACCATGTCGCATTTGTTCAGGAACACGATGATGAAAGGAACGCCTACCTGACGACCCAGCAGGATGTGCTCACGGGTCTGAGGCATCGGGCCGTCAGTCGCAGCAACAACCAGGATCGCGCCGTCCATCTGCGCAGCACCGGTGATCATGTTTTTAACATAGTCGGCGTGGCCCGGGCAGTCTACGTGTGCGTAGTGGCGAGTCGGGGTGTCGTATTCAACGTGGGAAGTGTTGATGGTGATACCACGAGCTTTTTCTTCTGGTGCGTTATCGATCTGGTCGAATGCACGAGCAGAACCACCGTAGGTTTTTGCCAGAACGGTAGTGATTGCAGC
>NZ_JAIKTT010000022.1:0-1086 GCF_023736175.1 Leclercia sp. LTM14 | reverse complement strand
TGCTGGAGGTATCAGAAGTGCGAATGCTGACATAAGTAACGATAAAGCGGGTGAAAAGCCCGCTCGCCGGAAGACCAAGGGTTCCTGTCCAACGTTAATCGGGGCAGGGTGAGTCGACCCCTAAGGCGAGGCCGAAAGGCGTAGTCGATGGGAAACAGGTTAATATTCCTGTACTCGGTGTTACTGCGAAGGGGGGACGGAGAAGGCTATGTTGGCCGGGCGACGGTTGTCCCGGTTTAAGCATGTAGGCGGAGGTTCCAGGTAAATCCGGTACCTTTTTAACGCTGAGGTGTGATGACGAGGCACTACGGTGCTGAAGCAACAAATGCCCTGCTTCCAGGAAAAGCCTCTAAGCATCAGGTAACATCAAATCGTACCCCAAACCGACACAGGTGGTCAGGTAGAGAATACCAAGGCGCTTGAGAGAACTCGGGTGAAGGAACTAGGCAAAATGGTGCCGTAACTTCGGGAGAAGGCACGCTGATATGTAGGTGAAGCCCCTGCGGGTGGAGCTGAAATCAGTCGAAGATACCAGCTGGCTGCAACTGTTTATTAAAAACACAGCACTGTGCAAACACGAAAGTGGACGTATACGGTGTGACGCCTGCCCGGTGCCGGAAGGTTAATTGATGGGGTTATCCGTAAGGAGAAGCTCTTGATCGAAGCCCCGGTAAACGGCGGCCGTAACTATAACGGTCCTAAGGTAGCGAAATTCCTTGTCGGGTAAGTTCCGACCTGCACGAATGGCGTAATGATGGCCAGGCTGTCTCCACCCGAGACTCAGTGAAATTGAAATCGCTGTGAAGATGCAGTGTACCCGCGGCAAGACGGAAAGACCCCGTGAACCTTTACTATAGCTTGACACTGAACACTGGTCCTTGATGTGTAGGATAGGTGGGAGGCTTTGAAGCGTGGACGCCAGTCTGCGTGGAGCCATCCTTGAAATACCACCCTTTAATGGCTGGTGTTCTAACGTGGACCCGTTACCCGGGTTGCGGACAGTGTCTGGTGGGTAGTTTGACTGGGGCGGTCTCCTCCTAAAGAGTAACGGAGGAGCACGAAGGTTAGCTAATCCTGGTCGGACAT
>NZ_JAIKTT010000021.1:0-1404 GCF_023736175.1 Leclercia sp. LTM14 | reverse complement strand
TGCACTGAACCCCAGATCCTGGACACCAGATTCCGGAATCTGGAGGTCCAGAACGATGAAACATCCTTTTCATATCAGACTTGCGGCTGTACAGCATTACATGGCCGGAAAGTCGGGCATTAAAGAAACAGCCCGCCTGTTCAGTGTCGGCAAATCACCGCTGACCCGCTGGCTACGGGCTTACCGTCGTCAGGGTAACGCCGGGCTGGAGGACCGTCCTGCGCGGACCTATACTGCAGAATTCAGGCTCCGCGTTGTCCGTTACGTCGCAAAAAGCAGGTGCAGCTATGCGGAGGCTTCATCGCGCTTCGCCATCCCCAATGAATCCCTTATTCTCAACTGGATGAGGCGTTACCGGAGGGGAGGTGCAAAGGCGCTTCACACTGCCAGACCCGGACCTGCTATGTCACAGAAAAAGTACGTTCCCGGCGCCAAGCCATTCAGTGAAATGACGCCCAAAGAACTGCAGAGGGAGCTGGAATATCTGCGTGCGGAAAATGCTTATTTAAAAAAGCTGAAAGCCCTGAGGGAAGAAAATGCACTCAGGGAGCAGCAGAAAAAACCAGAATAGTGCAGTCGTTACTGACGGCACACAGGCTGCCCTGCCTGCTGTATGCCGCGCGGTTGTCACGCAGTACCTATTATTATCATGTCTCGCACCCTGAGCACGGGACTGAGCGTTATGCGGATGCAGTCAGTGCAATGAAGGCCATCAGCCAGCGGCATGCGCAGCGTTATGGCTACCGGAGAATGACGAGGGCACTGCGGGATGAGGGCTTCGAGCTTAATCACAAAACAGTGCGCAGGCTGATGAAGGAGCATGGACTCACCTGTCAGCTACGCCGGAAAAGATATCGCTCATATATGCCTGATACGGGACTGGCATCCGCCAATCTGCTGGCCCGGGACTTCAGCGCTGAACGAAGCGGGATCAAGTGGTGTACGGATGTGACGGAGTTCCGGGCCGGGGGACAGAAACTTTACCTGTCAGCCCTGCAGGATCTGTTCAATAACGAAATCGTGGCCTGGAATATGTCGACCAGCCCGTCACAGCCTCTGGTCTGCAGGATGCTGCATAAGGCCCTGAAAGCGCACAGACATAGTGAAGGCCTGGTCTTACACAGCGATCAGGGCTGGGCTTACAGGACGCCGGCATGGCGGTTAATGCTGGAAAAAGCAGGGATAGTCCAGAGTATGTCGCGAAAGGGAAACTGCCTGGATAATGCAGTGATGGAAAACTTCTTTAGTCATCTGAAAGTAGAGATGTACTACCGCAAGAGGTATGGTTGCGTGAAAGAGCTGGAGCGGGATATCAAGGCTTATATCCGTTACTTCAACACTGAACGAATCAGCCTGAAAACTGGCGGCCTGAGCCCGGTGGCGTACCGGACTCAGGCAGAAAAA
>NZ_JAIKTT010000020.1:0-1409 GCF_023736175.1 Leclercia sp. LTM14 | reverse complement strand
CGGGCGGTGCGTTCGTTATCCACCTTGCCGCCGGTGACGTAGAAGCGCAGCATCGGGCGGAATTCCGGGCCCATGGCGATGGACATGTTCTGCGACAGGGTCAGCTTCCAGCCCTTGTTATCGCCGCCGTTGTCGTAATCAACATGCTGCCAGCCCGCTTCCAGCCAGGTGGAGTGCACGTCGTTCCACCAGTGCATCGGACGCACGATGGCGTTGTAGTTCTTGCGGTTGTCGGTCTTGTCGCGGCTGTTATCAAAGTCGTGGAAGGCCAGAATGTACTCCACCTGGGTCGCCTGGGTGAACTTGTGCAGCCCTTCGAAGCTGGCGTACACCGTGGTCAGATCCTCGGTTTTGTTGAACACGCTGTTGTCCGAGTTATCGGAGTAGCGGGCGATCACCTTGTTCACGCCGCTGTCGTTGGTGTGGCTCAGCACCACGCCGCCCTGCCAGGCGTTGGTCCGCTCTTCGGTGTCGATGGCCTTCGAGTCAAAGCCGTAGTTGGCGTACAGCTCGAGGTCAATCGGACCGAGTTTCATGCCGTGAATTTTGGAGGTGGCCGCGTAGTTGCCCTTGTCCCCGGTGCCGGAGCCGCCGGTACAGGTGATGCGCGACGGGTTGGCTTCGTCATCCATCACTTCCGGGCTGCAGGATTCGACCGCCGCCACGGTGGCCACGTCAAACTGCACGCCGCCGATGTCGAAGTTCTTCACCCCGGCGCCCTGGCCGTCGTGGTTCATCCAGAAGTAGTCGTTGATGCCCTGCTGCGGACGCTGGTGGAAGTCACGACCCGCCCAGATATAGGCGTTCGGGTTGGATTCCAGAATGTTGGTCACCCCCGCGTAGGCTTTTTTCAGGTTAACTTCGTCGCCCCAGTGGTCAATCATCACGTTGACGTCCCAGATGGCGCCGTTCTCGCCCTTGAAAGCCTTGGAGAGCTGGAACTCGCCGCCGTTGCCTTCGTTACCCAGACGGCCGATGGCCGAGGCTCCGTTGTAGGAGCCGTCCACCGCCACATACTTCTGATCCGCAGCCTGGAAGTGCGCCCCGTAACGGGCATAGCCGGTAAATTTAATCCCGAACGGGATAGCCATATCCGGGGACTGGGCGGCGCTCTGCGGCTCGTTAATAACGTCGGCTTTTTTCGCCACCGCGGCATCCATTTTCGCCTGGCGTTCTGCCAGGGCTTTATCCACCGCTTTGGCCACAATGGCGTCGATTTGCTCCTGAGTAAATTCTTGGGCGAGGACAGAAATCGGGCAAAGCGCGGCGATAACCGCCATTGTTAATGGAAGTTTTTTAATCATGTTCATGGTTATCTCAATATATTTAAATTTTATTCAGACAATAACCACCCCGTTCCGGATTGACAGAATATGTCGCTATCATCAGAACAAGTTGATTTTTATTTT